>NZ_NTGM02000002.1:0-13230 GCF_002289235.2 Streptococcus sp. FDAARGOS_256 | reverse complement strand
TACACCAAAACGCTTAGTCAAAGGTCCCAAACCATGGCGTTTATACTCCGGATAGAGGTTTCTAGCAAACTCCAGCGTATCGATAACTGGCTGGCTAATCTTAGGCAGACCATGACGCTCATAGTTGGCATTCATAAAGCCAACGTCAAAGGTGGCATTGTGAGCAACTAAAACTGTATCCTTGCAAAACTCTTGGAATTCTTGTAAAACTTGTTCCAGTGGTTTGGCATTTTTAACATGATCATCTGTAATACCTGTTAACTCAGTAGTAAAGGCTGACAAGGGATGCCCAGGATTGATAAATTCATCAAATTCGGCAATAACATTTCCCTTATACATCTTAGAGGCTGCAACCTGAATCAAATCATTATAGATAGCTGAAAGTCCCGTCGTCCACGTCAAAGACCACATAGGTCGCTTCTGACAAGCCCATCTTCACTTCGTTGTAAACGATAGGGACACGGTCCTCCACGATATTGGCTTCCATTCCATAGATCAGCTGGATTCCAGCTTTCTTAGCTGCCTTGTAGCCATGTGGGAAGGATTGAACATTTCCATGGTCCGTGATGGCAACCGCCTTGTGCCCCACTTAGCAGCTGTCGCAACGATCTCCTCTACCTCTGGTAGAGCATCCATAGTCGACATATTTGTATGGGCATGAAACTCAACCGACGCTCACCTTCTGGCATCAAGTCCTTCCGCTCATAGTGAACAACTTCCTGCACATCCTGGACGTTCATGGTCAAATCACGTGTGAAGTTATTCATCTCCACATTCCCACGAACTCGGAGCCAAGAATTCTTCTTAATGATGTCAAACTTCTGAGCTTCTTCTTCATTCTTAACCCATTTTTGCATTGAAAAACTTGAAGTGTAGTCTGTCATTTTAAAGTTGATCAAAACGCGACCAGTTCTGGTCACCTTATGCTCCACATCAAAAACGACCCCTTCAAAGACCAGGCGATTTTCCTCAGTCGTCACGTCAATCATCTGGGTAACTTCAGCCTTATCTAGTTTAGGCTTGGCCGCAGCCTTTTTAGCCTGAAAATCAAAGCTGGCTGAAAGGCTGGAGTTGTTGCTCCATAGCCCGGAGCGCTTCCTCATTGGCAGCTTGAACAATCTGTTCATTCTCCGTATGGAATGCTTCCTCCTGCTCTTGTGTAAGAGCATCGTTCTTTTCTATTTGACAAACAAAAGCTGGAAAACCAAACTTTTCGAGTTGCTTTGCCAAATTAGGAAGATGATTCTTCTTAAAGTGCTCCTTATCAATCGCCTCTGAACCTTCAATAATGAGTTGATTTCCTTCCGCACGAACTTGCAAGTTCTGGTAAAGAGATTTAAACCCTTGACTTGCCCACGGACCTTCAGAAAAAGCCTCTCTATAGTAGGCCTGCAAGAGTTCATTAGAGAATTCTTGAGAAAGAGCCTTGATTTCGAAAACAGCTCGGTTTCCTGTCTTAGAAAATTCTTCACCAAGCCCTTTCTTTAACTCTAAAAAGATTTCAATCGGTAAAATATTAGAAAATACAAAATGAAATTCCCAAATCTTACTAATTTTATGAACCACAACACGCTCAATTCTGGCATCAACAAGAGCAGGATCCCGTCTCAATTGATCAGAGATTCCTAGTTGATTCATTAAAATTTCAAACTTACTTGACATTCATTTTCCTCACATTATTCTCTTACTATTTTACCATAATTAAAGAAAATATATAGTCACTACCATTCCTTAAGCACTGCTAGTTTACACAAATTTGTTCCGTAAAAAAAAAAGAAGACTCTCAGAATCTCCTAAGTAAATAAAAAAAGATACCCAAAAGTATCCTCGTAATCGATCGGGAAGACAGGATTCGAACCTGCGACACCTTGGTCCCAAACCAAGTACTCTACCAAGCTGAGCTACTTCCCGCGTTAAATAAAAAAATGCACCCTAGAGGAGTCGAACCTCTAACCGCCTGATTCGTAGTCAGGTACTCTATCCAGTTGAGCTAAGGGTGCTCATCATTATATGCCGAGGACCGGAATCGAACCGGTACGATCGTTACCAATCGCAGGATTTTAAGTCCTGTGCGTCTGCCAGTTCCGCCACCCCGGCCTCTCTAAGCGAACGACGGGATTCGAACCCGCGACCCCCACCTTGGCAAGGTGGTGTTCTACCACTGAACTACGTTCGCATCGACCTCTTATTCTATATAAAAAAATGCCGGCTACATGACTTGAACACGCGACCCTCTGATTACAAATCAGATGCTCTACCAACTGAGCTAAGCCGGCTACTTTCTATTATGCGGGTTAAGGGACTTGAACCCCCACGCCGTTAAGCGCCAGATCCTAAATCTGGTGCGTCTGCCAATTCCGCCAAACCCGCAAATATGACCCGTACTGGGCTCGAACCAGTGACCCATTGATTAAAAGTCAATTGCTCTACCAACTGAGCTAACGAGTCTAAAATAACTTCCGTTATCTTAAACGGTCCCGACGGGAATCGAACCCGCGATCTTCGCCGTGACAGGGCGACGTGATAACCGCTACACTACGGGACCTATGGGAGTTAACGGGATCGAACCGCTGACCCTCTGCTTGTAAGGCAGATGCTCTCCCAGCTGAGCTAAACTCCCAAAGGGCGGAGTCTAGCTCAGCCAACGGTAAGAAACTTCGTTTCTCTCATCCGCCGATTGTAATTTCGATTTCCTCTCAATTACAACTGAGCTAAACTCCCTCGAGCTAAGCGACTTCCATATCTCACAGGGGGCAACCCCCAACTACTTCCGGCGTTCTAGGGCTTAACTGCTGTGTTCGGCATGGGTACAGGTGTATCTCCTAGGCTATCGTCACTTAACTCTGAGTAATACCTACTCAAAATTGAATATCTATCAAATCTCAAGAAAACCTCACACTTCGTATTCTCAGTTACTTTGGATAAGTCCTCGAGCTATTAGTATTAGTCCGCTACA
This sequence comes from Streptococcus sp. FDAARGOS_256, assembly GCF_002289235.2. GTDB lineage: Bacteria > Bacillota > Bacilli > Lactobacillales > Streptococcaceae > Streptococcus. The sequence goes on along the minus strand of NZ_NTGM02000002.1, from coordinate 10,274 downwards.
TGTGTCGCCACACTTCCACTTCTAACCTATCTACCTGATCATCTCTCAGGGCTCTTACTGATATAAAATCATGGGAAATCTCATCTTGAGGTGGGTTTCACACTTAGATGCTTTCAGCGTTTATCCCTTCCCTACATAGCTACCCAGCGATGCCTTTGGCAAGACAACTGGTACACCAGCGGTAAGTCCACTCTGGTCCTCTCGTACTAGGAGCAGATCCTCTCAAATTTCCTACGCCCGCGACGGATAGGGACCGAACTGTCTCACGACGTTCTGAACCCAGCTCGCGTGCCGCTTTAATGGGCGAACAGCCCAACCCTGGACGACTACAGCCCCAGGATGCGACGAGCCGACATCGAGGTGCCAAACCTCCCCGTCGATGTGAACTCTTGGGGAGATAAGCCTGTTATCCCCAGGGTAGCTTTTATCCGTTGAGCGATGGCCCTTCCATACGGAACCACCGGATCACTAAGCCCGACTTTCGTCCCTGCTCGAGTTGTAGCTCTCGCAGTCAAGCTCCCTTATACCTTTACACTCTGCGAATGATTTCCAACCATTCTGAGGGAACCTTTGGGCGCCTCCGTTACCTTTTAGGGAGGCGACCGCCCCAGTCAAACTGCCCGTCAGACACTGTCTCCGATAGGGATAACCTATCCGGGTTAGAGTGGCCATAACACAAGGGTAGTATCCCAACAACGTCTCCTTCGAAACTGGCGTCCCGATCTCATAGACTCCTACCTATCCTGTACATGTGGTACAGACACTCAATATCAAACTGCAGTAAAGCTCCATGGGGTCTTTCCGTCCTGTCGCGGGTAACCTGCATCTTCACAGGTACTAAAATTTCACCGAGTCTCTCGTTGAGACAGTGCCCAAATCATTACGCCTTTCGTGCGGGTCGGAACTTACCCGACAAGGAATTTCGCTACCTTAGGACCGTTATAGTTACGGCCGCCGTTTACTGGGGCTTCAATTCATACCTTCGCTTACGCTAAGCACTCCTCTTAACCTTCCAGCACCGGGCAGGCGTCACCCCTATACATCATCTTACGATTTAGCAGAGAGCTGTGTTTTGATAAACAGTTGCTTGGGCCTATTCACTGCGGCTGACGTAAAGTCAGCACCCTTCTCCCGAAGTTACGGGGTCATTTTGCCGAGTTCCTTAACGAGAGTTCTCTCGCTCACCTGAGGCTACTCGCCTCGACTACCTGTGTCGGTTTGCGGTACGGGTAGAGTATGTTAAACGCTAGAAGCTTTTCTTGGCAGTGTGACGTCACTAACTTCGCTACTAAACTTCGCTCCCCATCACAGCTCAATGTTATAGATATAAGCATTTGACTCATATCACACCTCACTGCTTAGACAGACACTTCCATTCGTCTGCTTTAGTTAGCCTACTGCGTCCCTCCATCACTACATACTCTAGTACAGGAATATCAACCTGTTGTCCATCGGATACACCTTTCGGTCTCTCCTTAGGTCCCGACTAACCAGGGCGGACGAGCCTTCCCTGGAAACCTTAGTCTTACGGTGGACAGGATTCTCACTGTCTTTCGCTACTCATACCGGCATTCTCACTTCTATGCGTTCCAGCACTCCTCACGGTATACCTTCTTCACACATAGAACGCTCTCCTACCATACCTATAAAGGTATCCACAGCTTCGGTAAATTGTTTTAGCCCCGGTACATTTTCGGCGCAGGGTCACTCGACTAGTGAGCTATTACGCACTCTTTGAATGAATAGCTGCTTCTAAGCTAACATCCTAGTTGTCTGTGCAACCCCACATCCTTTTCCACTTAACAATTATTTTGGGACCTTAGCTGGTGGTCTGGGCTGTTCCCTTTCGACTACGGATCTTAGCACTCGCAGTCTGACTGCCGACCATAATTCATTGGCATTCGGAGTTTATCTGAGATTGGTAATCCGGGATGGACCCCTCACCCAAACAGTGCTCTACCTCCAAGAATCTTTATGTCGACGCTAGCCCTAAAGCTATTTCGGAGAGAACCAGCTATCTCCAAGTTCGTTTGGAATTTCTCCGCTACCCACAAGTCATCCAAGCACTTTTCAACGTGCCCTGGTTCGGTCCTCCAGTGCGTCTTACCGCACCTTCAACCTGCTCATGGGTAGGTCACATGGTTTCGGGTCTACGACATGATACTAATTCGCCCTATTCAGACTCGGTTTCCCTGCGGCTCCGTCTCTTCAACTTAACCTCGCATCATATCGTAACTCGCCGGTTCATTCTACAAAAGGCACGCTCTCACCCATTAACGGGCTCGAACTTGTTGTAGGCACACGGTTTCAGGTTCTATTTCACTCCCTCCCGGGGTGCTTTTCACCTTTCCCTCACGGTACTGGTTCACTATCGGTCACTAGGGAGTATTTAGGGTTGGGAGATGGTCCTCCCAGATTCCGACGGGATTTCACGTGTCCCGCCGTACTCAGGATACTGCTAGGTACAAAGACTATTTTAAATACGAGGCTATTACTCTCTTTGGCTGATCTTCCCAAATCATTCTTCTATAATCTTTGAGTCCACATTGCAGTCCTACAACCCCGAAGAGTAAACTCTTCGGTTTGCCCTCCTGCCGTTTCGCTCGCCGCTACTAAGGCAATCGCTTTTGCTTTCTCTTCCTGCAGCTACTTAGATGTTTCAGTTCACTGCGTCTTCCTCCTCACATCCTTAACAGATGCGGGTAACAGGTAGTACCTGTTGGGTTCCCCCATTCGGAAATCCCTGGATCATCGCTTACTTACAGCTACCCAAGGCATATCGTCGTTTGTCACGTCCTTCTTCGGCTCCTAGTGCCAAGGCATCCACCGTGCGCCCTTATTAACTTAACCTTATTTTTTGACCTTTCAGTCATAAACTCTTTTAATACTACAGCGTTTCGGTTTATTTCTTGTTACTATTTGATATAGATATTCAATTTTCAATGTGCATTACTTGGTGATCTCTCACCAATGGAGCCTAGCGGGATCGAACCGCTGACCTCCTGCGTGCAAAGCAGGCGCTCTCCCAGCTGAGCTAAGGCCCCACAAGACCTCTCAAGACTAAACAAGACCAATGTGCAGTTCCTTATCCTTAGAAAGGAGGTGATCCAGCCGCACCTTCCGATACGGCTACCTTGTTACGACTTCACCCCAATCATCTATCCCACCTTAGGCGGCTGGCTCCAAATGGTTACCTCACCGACTTCGGGTGTTACAAACTCTCGTGGTGTGACGGGCGGTGTGTACAAGGCCGGGAACGTATTCACCGCGGCGTGCTGATCCGCGATTACTAGCGATTCCGACTTCATGTAGGCGAGTTGCAGCCTACAATCCGAACTGAGACTGGCTTTAAGAGATTAGCTTGCCGTCACCGGCTTGCGACTCGTTGTACCAGCCATTGTAGCACGTGTGTAGCCCAGGTCATAAGGGGCATGATGATTTGACGTCATCCCCACCTTCCTCCGGTTTATTACCGGCAGTCTCGCTAGAGTGCCAACTGAATGATGGCAACTAACAATAGGGGTTGCGCTCGTTGCGGGACTTAACCCAACATCTCACGACACGAGCTGACGACAACCATGCACCACCTGTCACCTCTGTCCCGAAGGAAAACTCTATCTCTAGAGCGGTCAGAGGGATGTCAAGACCTGTAAGGTTCTTCGCGTTGCTTCGAATTAAACCACATGCTCCACCGCTTGTGCGGGCCCCGTCAATTCCTTTGAGTTTCAACCTTGCGGTCGTACTCCCCAGGCGGAGTGCTTAATGCGTTAGCTGCGGCACTAAACCCCGGAAAGGGTCTAACACCTAGCACTCATCGTTTACGGCGTGGACTACCAGGGTATCTAATCCTGTTTGCTCCCCACGCTTTCGAGCCTCAGCGTCAGTTACAAGCCAGAGAGCCGCTTTCGCCACCGGTGTTCCTCCATATATCTACGCATTTCACCGCTACACATGGAATTCCACTCTCCCCTCTTGCACTCAAGTTAAACAGTTTCCAAAGCGTACTATGGTTAAGCCACAGCCTTTAACTTCAGACTTATCTAACCGCCTGCGCTCGCTTTACGCCCAATAAATCCGGACAACGCTCGGGACCTACGTATTACCGCGGCTGCTGGCACGTAGTTAGCCGTCCCTTTCTGGTAAGATACCGTCACAGTGTGAACTTTCCACTCTCACACTCGTTCTTCTCTTACAACAGAGCTTTACGATCCGAAACCTTCTTCACTCACGCGGCGTTGCTCGTCAGACTTCCGTCCATTGCCGAAGATTCCCTACTGCTGCTCCCGTAGGAGTCTGGGCCGTGTCTCAGTCCCAGTGTGGCCGATCACCCTCTCAGGTCGGCTATGTATCGTCGCCTTGGTGAGCCGTTACCTCACCAACTAGCTAATACAACGCAGGTCCATCTGGTAGTGATGCAATTGCACCTTTTAAGCAATGTCATGCAACATCTACTATTATGCGGTATTAGCTATCGTTTCCAATAGTTATCCCCCGCTACCAGCAGGTTACCTACGCGTTACTCACCCGTTCGCAACTCATCCAGAAGAGCAAGCTCCTCCTTCAGCGTTCTACTTGCATGTATTAGGCACGCCGCCAGCGTTCGTCCTGAGCCAGATCAAACTCTCATTAAAAGTTTGAGTTCTTACTCATTTCTGTCACTGACAGATTTATTGTTTTTTTCATTGTTCATACTATAACCTCAGTTATAGTGCCCTGCACATTGGTTCGTCTGTTCAGTTTCAAAGGTCTTTGTCACTCATTCTCTCTCAAGCGACAACTATATTAGTATATCACAGCCATCTGTCTCTGTCAACAGATTTTTTAAACTTTTTCAAGTTTTTTTAGCCGCAATACACCATAGTCCGTACGGGATTCGAACCCGTGTTACGCCGTGAAAAGGCGGTGTCTTAACCCTTGACCAACGGACCTGAGCTTTTCAACTCTTTCTATTATACCTACTTTTTACCTTTGTCAAGGACTTTTTTCAGTGAAGTTAATTTTTTCTTTTCTTCACTAATTTAACCACTGCTTCTGTCCGTGCAGTGTGGGGAAACATATCGACCGACTGGATATACTGGAGGTCATAGACTTTTACTAGTTTAACCAAATCTCGCGCTAAGGTCGAAACATTGCAGGATACATAGACCATTTGTCTGGAACGTAGGTCAGAATGGTTTCCAACAGCTTATCATCTAAGCCTGTACGAGGAGGGTCAACTATCAAGGCATCCGCTCGGTAGCCTTCTTTATACCAGCGTGGAATAATCTCTTCTGCTGTCCCCGCTTCGTAATGGGTATTGTCAAACCCCATTTTTGAGCATTTCTCTTGGCATCTTCTATGGCTTCTGGAATAATATCCATTCCTCTAAGACTCTGACCTTATTTGCGAAGGCAAATCCGATCGTCCCAACACCACAATAAGCATCGATTAGATGGTCTTCTTTGCTGACATCCAAAGCCTTAATTGCTTCACTATAGAGAATTTCTGTCTGCTCCGGATTAAGTTGATAAAAAGCTCGGGGTGAGAGAGAAAAACTCATAGTCGAGTACTCCTTCTTGAATTCTCTCTTGACCCCAGATAATTTCTGTCTTTTCACCATAGATTTCACTTGTTTTGCTGTATTTGTATTGACTGCAACTGTGACGACTTCTGGAAAATCTTTAACTAAGTCTTTTACTAGCTGGGTTACATTAAGCTGTCGATTCGTGACGATGATTATCTGGACTTGTCCGTTTTTCTTGCTCTGCGTACCATGATGGTGCGAACACCGAGCGTTTTCTCTCATCTGTAATGGAATTTGGTGGTAAGTAAGAAGTTCAGCTAGGCGATTCGCAATCACTTGGGTTTCCTTATCTTGCACCAAACAGTCTTTCAACTCTACGAGATAATGAGAGTTTTGTGCATACAAACCTGCCTGACCTGATTTTAAATTTCCGAGTCTGGAATTGAAGCTTAGCACGGTAGTACTTTGGTTCCTGCATTCCGATAGTTGGACGGATCTCATATTTTTCATATCCCGCAGGAGCAAATTTTTCAGGGCTTGATGGAGCAGATCTGTTTTGAACTCTAACTGTTTATCGTAGTGGAGATGCATGATTTGGCAACCACCACATTCATTATAAATCGTACAAGCTGGCACGACTCGAAATTTAGACTTCTTATTAACCTTTAGTAATTTTGCTTCTACAAAGTTACGTTTGATAGAAGTAATCTGACAATAGATGTCTTCTCCTTTGAGGGCGCCTGGCACAAAACGAGGGTTTTCTGATAGAAACCGATTCCCTCACCATTAATGCCCATCCGCTTGATTTTAAAGGTATTTTTGTTTGACTTTCAGATTCATACCCCTATCTTATCACATTTTAGGGTATAATAGAACTATGAAAATCACAAAACTTGAAAAGAAAAAACGTCTCTACTTGATGGAACTAGATGGACAGCAAACCTCTTATATCACGGAAGATACTATTGTCCGTTTATGCTGTCTCGAGATAAGGTCATTAGTAAAGAGGAACTGACCGAGATTCAGGATTTTGCCCAGTTTTCTTATGGTAAGAATCTCGCTCTCTACCATTTATCCTTCAAGGCCCGTACTGAAAAGGAAGTGCGAGAGTATCTGAAAAAGTATGATCTTGATGAAAAAATCACAAGTCAAGTTATCGCCAATCTTAAAGAAGATAACTGGATTAATGATCGTCAGTATGCTTATTCCATCATCAATGCCAATCAACTTTCTGGAGATAAGGGACCCTATGTGCTAGCTCAAAAACTGTCTCAAAAAGGATTGCCAAATCAACTATTGAAGAGGTTTAAAGGATTTTGATTTTTCAGAGATTGCTCAACGTGTTGCAGAAAAACTGCTTAAAAAATACAATGGAAAGCTTCCCTCTCGTGCCTTGCAAGATAAGATTATCCAAAACTTGACGAACAAAGGCTTCTCCTATTCTGATGCTAAAAGTGCCTTTGATGACTTGGACAGTCAAGTCGACCAAGAAACGACTCAAGAACTCATTTTTAAAGAGCTAGACAAACAATATGCTAAGTATGCTCGAAAGTATAAAGGATACGAACTAAACAACGTTAACCCAAGTTTTAGCTCGAAAAGGCTATGATTTTTCGGATATAGCCATCGCTCTCAGAGAATATCTTTAATATTTTCGTGTAAAATTCAAAAAATTAGACCGATTATGATATAATAGTAAACGATAAACTTATAAATTGTAGAAAGTTGGTTAGTTATGAACTTCCAAAAGAAGGCGACTTTATTACAATTCAAAGTTATAAGCATGATGGGAGTCTTCACCGTACTTGGCGAGACACCATGGTACTAAAAACAACAGAGAACGCCATTATCGGCGTCAACGACCACACACTTGTTACCGAAAGTGACGGTCGTCGTTGGGTGACTCGAGAACCGGCTATTGTTTACTTTCACAAAAAATATTGGTTTAATATCATTGCTATGATTCGCGATAATGGGATTTCCTACTATTGCAATATGGCTAGCCCCTACTATCTAGATGAGGAAGCCCTGAAATACATTGATTATGATTTGGATGTCAAGGTCTTCACTGATGGTGAAAAGCGTCTCTTGGACGTTGAAGAGTATGAGCGCCATAAACGTAAAATGAAGTATTCTGATGATTAGACTATATTTTGAAAGAGCATGTTAAAATCCTTGTTTATTGGATCAACAATGGACGCGGTCCTTTCTCAAGGCCTATGTCAACATTTGGTACAAACGCTACATAGAACTAAAGAATCGGTAAAGTTGTCAATCCGGGGTAGAGCCCTGGTTTTTTTATTTGAAAAACCCAGCTTTACAACTGGGTTGGTTTCTATATATCTAATTTAGTAACAGTAAACTTGATGTGGGAATAGTCTTTTCAACATCCTTATCCAACAAGAAAGCCGTAGCATCCTTCTTAACCTGAACAAGATCAATGTTCTGAGCTTGAGCTGCATAGACGCATCCACAATAACATTGACGATAGATATCATACTCCTCGCACATCTCCACCGAGCGCTTGTAGCCTTGATTTTTCTTGAAATCACTTGGAAGATAGTGGGTGGTGTAAATCTTTTGCACATCGATTCCGATGCTGTTGATGGTTTGAGAATTCTTATGAGGACTGATGGTCAAAGCTGAACCAAAATAGTCAAAGCCCAAGTCCATAGCTACCTGTGCTGTTTTGTCCAGACGGTAGTCAAAACAAACCTTGCAACGGTCACCACCTTCAGGTTCTTCTTCCAGTCCTCTGACTAACTTCCGGTATTCATTGGGTTCATAAGGCGCTTCTAAATACTGAACCGTATTTCCTGTTCGCTCATTGAAATCATTAACAAATTTCTTGGTGACGTAAGCTCGCTTGTGGTATTCTGCCTTGGGATGGATATTGGAATTGGCAAAATAGATGGTCACATCAGCGTATTTTGTCAGGTATTCTAGGGTGTAGGTACTACAAGGAGCACAGCAAACATGCATGAGAATAGTGGGACGTTGCTCATTTTTCTCCCAAATCTGTACCATTTTTGCATAACACGGTCATAATTAATCTTCTGATTGGGATTCATCTTGCTCAGAATTTCTTCTACATCGATCATGTTCTTCTCCTTTTTCTAGTTTTATTTTATCATATAAGTTAGGAGAGCTCAAATCTATTTAGAAGAGAAAACCTTAAAAGGAGGGATTATGTTCCCTCCTTTTGTGTTTTTTATAAGTTGCTTTTACATCATCCCGCCCATCATGCTTGGATCCATTGCTGGAGCTGGGGCTACTGGTTCTGGTTTATTGGCTACGACTGCTTCTGTTGTTAAAATCAAGCTAGCTACAGAGGCTGCATTTTGAAGGGCTGAACGGCTCACTTTAACTGGGTCGATGATTCCCTCTTCAATCATGTTGACCCACTCGCCAGTTGCTGCGTTGAAGCCTGTACCAACTTCAGCATTTTTCAAACGGTCAATGACGATAGACCCTTCGAATCCTGCATTGTGGGCGATTTGACGAACAGGCTCTTCCAAGGCGCGGAGAACAATATTGCGTCCTGTTGCTTCATCTCCTGTCAATTCCAAATCAGCAACGGCTGGAATGACATTGGCAAGAGCAGTTCCACCACCTGCAACGATTCCTTCTTCAACGGCTGCACGAGTAGCGTTGAGGCATCTTCAATGCGGAGTTTCATTTCTTTCAACTCAGTTTCAGTTGCAGCACCGACCTTGATGACTGCGACACCACCTGACAATTTTGCCAAGCGTTCTTGCAATTTTTCGCGGTCAAATTCAGATGTTGTAGTTTCAATTTGTGACTTGATAACCGCAACACGGTGGGAAATGGCTTCAGGATTTCCAGCACCTTCTACGATAACCGTGCTATCTTTGTCCACAGTTACTCTCGCTGCTTGACCTAGCGCCTCAATAGTAGCGTCTTTCAACTCAAGACCAAGATCTTCTGTGATGACTGTTCCGCCTGTCAAGATAGCGATGTCTTCTAACATAGCCTTACGACGGTCACCAAAGCCAGGGGCCTTAACTGCTACTACGTTGAAGGTTCCACGAATCTTGTTCAATACAAGAGTCGGAAGAGCTTCACCATCCACATCATCCGCAATAATCAAGAGTGGACGATTGCTTTGGAGAATACTTTCTAGGAGTGGCAAGATTTCTTGATATTTGAAATCTTCTTATCAGTAATCAAAATGTATGGATTTTCGAGGTCAGCCACCATTTTTTCGCTATCTGTGCACCATGTACTGTGATAGGTAACCGCGGTCAAATCCCTTCCACGACTTCAAGCTCTGTTTCCATACCACGTGATTCTTCAATAGTGATGACTCCATCTTTTCCAACTTTTTCCATAGCTTCAGAGATGTATTCGCCGACTTTCTCAGAACGGGAAGATACGGCAGCAACCTGAGCGATGGCTTCTTTGTTGGCAACAGGAATGGCATTGTTTTTCAAGGCTTCTACAGCTGCGGCAACTGCTGCTTCAATCCCACGACGGATACCGATTGGTTGGCACCTGCAGTGACGTTTTTGATTCCTTCACGGACGATAGCTTGGGTCAAGACAGTTGCAGTTGTCGTTCCGTCACCTGCGATATCATTGGTTTTTGAAGCTACTTCTGATACCAATTTGGCACCCATATTTTCAAAATGGTCTTCCAATTCGATTTCTTTGGCAATAGTAACACCGTCATTGGTAATTAATGGTGAACCAAATGATTTTTCCAATACAACATTACGACCTTTTGGTCCCAAGGTTACTTTAACAGTATC